>DATGJI010000053.1 GCA_035295225.1 Candidatus Eremiobacteraceae bacterium
TTCGCACGCGATGTCTCACCCTCCGATCGCGCTGAGGCGAGCGCGATCGACTCGACAGCCGCGAGTTCATCCAGCGGGAGATACCGCGCGGCGTTCAGCAGCACGTGCGTCGCCTCGGGCGATGCGTACGCGAGCGTTCCCAGTGCGGCTCGAAGATCGGCCTGCGCCTGCTCGGGGGCGCCGTCGTTAGCCGCGATTGCGGCGTGCGCGCCGAGGATGTAGACGCAGTCGGGATCTTCGAGGCGTTCACGCGCATCATGGAGGATCTTCGTATCGAACCGTTTCCAAAGCGCGTCATCGCCGAACGCGATGGCGAGATGTGCCGCGACCGCGCCGGCGATGCGGCGCGGCGGGTACACGTCCAGATTCGCGGCGACCTCTTCCACGCACGCGCTGGCTTCGGCAAGCCGGCCGCGCTGAAATGCATACGAAGCTCGGGTCGCGGTCGCGTAGAGCCGATGAGCTCGAAATCCCCATTCGCGTTCGACGCTGTCGGCGCGTGCGAGCGCGCGCTCGATGTGCTCGTTGGCGCCTAAGAAAATGCCGGTGAGCGCGAGCGCGCCTTCGATGCTCACCACCGCTTCGGGTGCGAGGTGCGGCAACAGCTGATCGACCTGCTCGGCGCTCCGTTTCCACGCCTTCACATCGTCGGCATAGGTCGCCCGCATAAGCCGGACGATGAGGTAGTTCTGGCGCGCCGCGGGCGCAAGCGCTTCGGGGTCTGAGACCGCATCGACAAGACGCTCCGCGGATTGAAAATCGCAAAATGCGCTTGCGAGGCGGGCCATGACCACGCGCAAGAAGTCGCGGGCGGCCGAGCCCATCTTCGCGCCATGCATCGTAAGAAATTGCTCCGCATATTCCCGCGCGTTCTGGTCGCCGACGTTGTAGCGCTGACCGGCGACGCTGGCGGCAAGCATCGCTGCCGCATCGTACTGGTGCAGATCGAGCCGGATAGCGACGGCCGATTCGAAGCTGTCGCGAGCGCGGTGATAGTGGCCCTGCAGGCGTTCGAGCGCGCCGATGCGCTCGAAGAGCGCAGCCCGGTCGCCGGGCGACGCGGCCTTTTCGAGCGCACGCTCGAAATACATAAGCGCCTCCGGCAGCGCGCGCATCGAGAACGCGGTGTCGCCGGCGCGCTCGTTGTAGCGAACGATCCGCCGAGCGTCCCCCGCCTCCCACGCGTGATACGCGAGTTCTTCGATGTGTGCGTTCGAATCGGTCTCTTCGAGCGTTTGCACTATGCGTTCGTGCAGGCTGCGCGTTTCGAACGCCGGCACGCCGTCGTAGATCGTCTGACGTGTGAGCGCGTGGCGAAAGCGGCAGCTCAATCGGCCCGGTCCCGAATCGACCAAGAGATTGTGGTCGCGAGCCTCGCGCAGCGCGGGTACGATCGCGGCCGCGTCGCATTCCATGACGAGCGCGAGAACCGCGGGGTCGAAGCGCTGACCGAGCACCGCAGCGCGATTGAGCACATCTCGGGTCGCCGGCGTGAGTTCGGCGAGGCGGTGAGCGATCATCGACCGGATGGATGCCGGCAGCCGCGTCGAAGATCTTCCAGCGACATCCCGCTCTATGAAGTCCTTCACCAACTCCTCGACAAAGAACGGGTTGCCCTCACTTCTTCGTTCGATGTCGCGTGCGACGGCATCCGGAATAGTGCGATGGCCATCGAGCGTGCCGTCGATCACCGCGCGAACGTCGCCCGGGCCGAACGGTTCGAGCGAGATCCGGACTGAGGCCGGAGCGCGAAGCAGCGGCGCCATCGAAGCAAGCAGCGACGGGTTGCTCTCCATTTCATCGTTGCGATACGTCGCGATGACGAGCAGGCGCAGTTGTTCTTGGCGCAGGGCGACGTAGCCGAGGAACTGCAGCGTCGATTCATCCGACCAATGCACGTCTTCCACGGAGAGCACGGTCGCGCGTTTGGAACAGACAATGCGCAGGAAAGCGAGCAGCGTCGCAAAGAGCTGATCTTTTTCGAGGACGACATCTGACGTAGCGGCGTTGCTGTCGCGAGACAGACTATCGGGTATGACTTGTGCGAGCGCGTGCCAGATCTTGCGCGGCAGTTCGGCGATCGCGACGACACCGAGGAGTTCGCGCAGCAACGCGCGCACAGGCCCCAGCGTTGCTTGAGCGCCTTGCAGGCACTCCGTTTTGACGATGGCGATCTCTCGGCGATTGCGTGCGTGGTCGAGGAACTCTGCTAGAAGCCGCGTCTTGCCGATACCCGCTTCGCCTGAGACCAATACGAATGAGCCGGCGCTCTTGACTAGCGATTTCCGCGCTTGGTTGAGCGTCGCCAACTCGGCACGCCGCCCGACGAAGGTGCGGCACCGTACTGGTCGACCGATCATGGTGCGCTGAACCGTTCGGACGAGGCGGAGTTCCCACCCCCTTAGCGTGCGACGATATTCAACAGCCGATCCGGCACGAAGATGCGCTTCACGATCTCTTTCCCATCGAGCTGGGCACTGACGGTCGACTCGCGGAGCGCAAGCGCCATCGCGGCGTCCTCAGTGCAGCCGGGCTCGACGGAAATCGCCGCCCTGCGCTTGCCGTTGACTTGCACGACGATCGGGATGACGTCGCGTCGCAGGGCCGCCGTGTCAAACGTAGGCCAAGGCTGCAGGTGCACGCTGCCCGCACCGCCCGAACGTTCCCAGAGCTCTTCTGTGATGTGCGGAGCAAAGGGCGCGAGCATGAGAACCAGCGCGCGACAACCCTCGCGAAGCGCGGCGACATCATTCGGCTTGCCGGCGGCCGCCTCGAGATCGTTGAGCAGGGTCATCAACGCCGCTACGCATGTGTTGAGATGCATGCGGTCGCCGAGTTCTTCTGAGATCTGCTTGATCTTCGAATGAATGGAGTAACGAAGATCGCGATCCTCCGCACCGTTGCGGAGAGCATCGCTCGGTTTGCCGGCGCAGCAGCCGGGTTGGGCGAGCACGAGCCGCCATATCCGCACAAGAGTGCGCGTCGCACCCGAGATGCCCGCGGTGGACCACGGGAAGTCGCTCTCGGGCGGCCCGGCGAACATCTCGAAGATCCTCAGCGCATCGGCGCCATATCGTTCGACCGTCTCGTCGATGCCCACGACGTTGCCGCGCGACTTGCTCATCCGCTCGTTGTTCGCGCCGAGCACGAGGCCTTGGTTGAACAGACGCAAGAACGGCTCGTCGCCGGGCACGAGCCCTTCCTCTTGCAGCACTTTATAGAAGAAACGCGCGTACATGAGGTGGAGCACTGCGTGTTCCGCGCCGCCGATGTAGCGGTCCACCGGAGCCCAGTACTTTGCCGCCTCGACCGACCACGGCGCGTTCGCGTCGTGCGGACTCAGGTAGCGCATGTAATACCATGACGAACACATGAACGTGTCCATGGTCTCCGCCTCGCGCAACGCCGGACCGCCGCAGCGCGGGCACTGCACTTCACGCCATCCCTTCGCGTTCTCGAGCGGGCTGCCCGATTCGGGTGCGAACGGCACGTCGTCGGGCAAGAGCACCGGCAGTCGGTCCTCGGGGACCGGCACGAGACCGTCTTTCGCACAATCGACGAATGGAATCGGCGCGCCCCAATAGCGCTGTCGCGAGATGAGCCAATCGCGAAGCTTGTAGAGGACCGCGCTGCTTCCATTGCCGGCGGCAGAGAGCGCTTCGCCAATTCTCTCGCGGGCGCGAGCGCTCGTCAGACCGTCGAAACCGTCGCTGTTCACGAGCACGCCGTCGTCCACAACGGCGCAATCGCCCACACGTGCTTCTGCGCCGGCTTGCGGCACCACCACCGGCTTGATCTCGATTCCGTACTGCCGCGCGAATTCCAAGTCGCGCTCGTCGTGAGCAGGCACGCCCATCACAGCGCCGCTTCCGTACGTCGCGAGCACGTAATTCGTGACCCACACCGGAATCCGCACGTTCGCGAGCGGATGGATGACGTAGCCGCCCGAGAACACACCGCGCTTCTCCAAGAGCTGCGCGCGGTCCAATTCGGATATATCGCGCATCTCGGCAGCGAAGGCTTTGACCGCGCCGTTCTGAGGCGTATTCGCCGACAGCGTCTCGACCGCCGGATGTTCCGGCGCAAGCGCGAGGAACGTCGCGCCGAAAAGCGTGTCGAGGCGCGTGGTGAACACTTCTATTCGCGCGTCCGGAGCGTTTTCGATCTGGAACGAAAACGAAAATCCTTCGCTGCGGCCGATCCAATTGCGTTGAACGGTCTTGATCCGTTCGGGCCATCCGAGCGAATCAAGACCCGTCAAGAGCGCATCGGCGTAAGCGGTGATCTTCAAGAACCACTGGTTGAGGAGACGCCGCTCCACTTTGGTACCGCAGCGCCAGCAGACGCCGTTTTCCACTTGCTCGTTGGCGAGCACGGTCTTATCGCGAGGACACCAATTGACGGGCGCCTCCTTCTTGTACGCGAGGCCGCGCCGGAACATCAATAAGAAGAGCCACTGCGTCCAGCGGTAATATTCGGGAGACGAGGTGTCTATCTCGCGCGTCCAGTCGTACGCGACGCCGAGCCGCTGCAGCTGCCGCCGCATGTTGGCGATGTTCTCGGATGTCCAGATGCGCGGATGGACGCCGCGAGCGATCGCCGCATTTTCGGCGGGCAACCCGAAGGCATCCCATCCCATGGGGTGCATGACGTTGAGGCCGCGCATACGCTCGTAGCGAGCGACGACGTCGCCCAAAGTATAGTTGCGCGCGTGCCCGACGTGAAGATCGCCGCTCGGATAAGGAAGCATCTCGAGCAGATAATATTTCGGCTTGGCGGGATCTTCGACGACCTCGTTCTGGTGACGCTCCGCCCAAAGGCGCTGCCATTTCGTCTCGACGGCCTGCGGATCGTAGCTCGGAATGTCGGCGTGCGGCATACGCGCTATTGTACCATGCGCGGTCGCCTGGAACCTTGACCGTCGTTTGCGCGGCGGTGAAGACGCGCCATGGATCGTTCTGCAATCGTCAAGCTGCTTTTTGGATCGGCGGCGGCCGCCGCGTTGTTCTCCGCCGGCATGTTCGTGCCGCGCCTGCAATCGCAAGCGCCGCAAGTCTCCGCAACCGATCAGGCGACCGTGCCGCCGCAACTCACAGCCGCACCGGCTCTCGACGGCGGAACGCCGTTGCCCGCCGCATCCACGTCAACGTCCGTCGCGGTTTACGTGTGCGGAGCGGTCCGCAAGGCCGGCGTCTACATGCTCGACAGCGGCACGCGCGAGGTGGACGCGATAACCAAAGCCGGCGGCGCGGCCGCGAACGCCGACCTCGAACAACTCAATCTCGCACAACCGCTCAGCGATGGCATGAAAATCGACGTCCCCGTGAAGGGGCAGATCATCGCACAGGGGAGCAGCGACTCGAATAACGCCACGCTGGAACCCGTCTCGACCGGCGCGGCGACGCGCCGCGGTGATCGCCATCGTGCGTCGCGAGGCGGCTCCCATAAGCTGCGCGAGGGGCAGACGGTCGATATCAATACGGCGACAGAATCGGAACTCACGCAATTGCCGGGCGTGGGGCCAAGCTTAGCCGGTCGCATCGTCGAATATCGCCAGTCAAACGGCCCTTTCCAGACACCTGACGATCTGCAAAACGTCTCCGGTATCGGTCCCAGCAAGTTCGCGAAGATGCAGCCGTTCATCCGGATCTGACCCGCTTGCGTACTTCCAACTATAGACTATCCGTCTTTGTTGGAGATTCCGCATGCCTCCTATCGCCGCATTGCTCACCGCTGTCATGGTCGCCGTCGCTAGCCCCTCGCTCAACTTCGTCACCGGCGCGGCCGATTGGATCCATGGTAAATTCACCGCCGCTCAACTTCAGGGCAAAGTTGTTTTGGTGGACTTCTATACGTTCGGCTGCATCAATTGCAAGCACACAGAGCCGAATCTACGCTCCCTGTATGCGAACACGCCGCGCAAGGATCTCGTCATCATCGGCGTGCACAGTCCGGAGACAAGCTTCGAACGCGACCTAAAGAACCTCGTCGCCTCGCTTTCCGATCAGGGCATCGCATGGCCGGTCGTCGTGGATAACGATTTCAAGGTTTGGAATGCATGCGGCGTGACGGCGTGGCCCACGCAAATGGTCTTCGATCGCAAGGGCGTGCTCCGGCAGACATTTGTGGGCGAAGGCTACGACAGCGAACTGGACTCGCTCATCACATCATTGATCAGCGCACAGTAGCTCGATCGCAGCCGTCGAGCTAGATCCCCGCAAACCATTCGTAGCCCTGATCTTCCCAGTATCCGCCGGAGCCGGGAAGCATCGCGACCGCTTCGATGCCTTGCACGTACTTCGCGCTCTTGTACCCGAGCTGGGTCGGCACTTTCAGTCGGATCGGCGCGCCGTTTTCGACGGGCACAGGTTTGTCGTTGAGCTCGTAGGCCAGCAGCGCTTGGGGGTGCGCCGCCTGCTTCAACGTCAGCGATTCGTAGTACATCGTGCCGGAGCCGTCGTCGTCCATGCAGTGGAACACGACGTAGCGAGCCGCCGATCTTGGCTGCGCGACTGCTAGTAGATCGCCGAGCCGGACTCCCGTCCACTTGCCGATCACGCTCCAGCCTTCGACGCAATCGTGGCGCGTGATCTGCGCAACGCGGTTGAACCGCCCGCGTAATTCGGCGAGCGTGTACGACGCCGGCTTGTCCACGAGCCCTCCGACGGTCAGTCGGTATCCACGCCAGCCATCTTGTGCCCAGTGCGCGTATTGCGGGCTCGCCGGCGGCATGAAACCGTTCGGCCGGAAGACGGGCGAGATATCGCGCTCGCGATACTCGCGCGCGAGCGGCTGGCCCGCGCCCAAGATCGCGAAGTTCACGTGCTCGGGGAGCGCGAGCGCACCGCGGACGATGCCGGTCTGCCCAAGCTTGTCTGCGATTCCGGAACAGCCGGCCAACGCAGTCGCGCCGGTTAGTGCGATGAATCGGTCGCGGCGCATCTCACTTCGCTCCTTTCACGGCGAAACGCCCGGTGATCATCGAGCGCATATTATTGATAAAGCCCGTCAACACGACCATCGCGATGTGCCCGACGAAGAAGCCCGTCAAAGCGATCCACGCCGCGAAATGCCAGACGCGCGCGAACTGCCGTCCACCGAGGATCGCCGGCAGCCACGGCGCCCACGCATCGACGCTCGGCGAAAGCGCGAGCCCCGAGACGATGACGAGCGGTGCGACGATCCACACGACTCCGAAGTACGCGAGCTTCTGCATCGGATTGAGTTCGGCAGTCGGCGGGATCTTCCACGGCTTGAGATGCTCTTTTAGCGTGTGAGGCAGCGCCTTGAAGTCGGCCTTTGTCGGGATGAGCTTTACGGCGAAGCGCGCATAGACAAGCGCGCACAGCACGAAAATCCATGCGAAGAATATGTGCCACCGGCGTCCGTCTGCGAGATCTTGTTCGGATGGAATCGTCGCCCAGCTCGGAAATGCACGCGCGCCCTCGCTGCCCAGGCCGTTATCGCCCCAGCCGAGTACGTGCGTGGTCGGAATGCGTACGCTGCCGATCTGAACCCAGCCATGTGGATTGCCCTGACCGTCGGTCTCGCCTGAGATGGAGAGGATCGGGCTATTGAAATTCGACGCATCCGATGCGTACAGCGCGGGGTGCGCGTTGAAGATCTGCATACCGCTCATCGCCAAGACGAAGAGCGTTAGCGCTATGACCCAATGCGTGATGCGCACGACGAGCGGGTGGCGCAGGATGAGATGCGTCATCCGGTTCTTCTGCATGGACCCTCCGAGCCGTATACGCGCCGGACGAGCGCGCGGATGCACCGAGCTCGCGATTGGCGTTCTGGTCCGACAGGTCCGGCCGACACCGGCTGCGGTGGGACGGCGTCTACGCCACTATTCGTGGCGCAGTGCTTCGATCGGATTCAAGAGCGAGGCGCGGCGCGCTGGATAGAAACCGAACAGGACACCGACTAGGGCGGCAAATCCAAACGAGATCATCACTGAGGTGGGCACGATCACGATCGGCCAGCCGGCGCCGTTCGCCGTAGCGATTGCGGCCCCGATCCCGGCCATAACCCCGATCGCACCTCCGATACATGACAGCGCGACTGCTTCAACCAAGAACTGCAGCAGGATGTCGCGCTCGCGCGCGCCGACGGCCATGCGGATGCCGATTTCGCGCGTGCGCTCGGTCACCGAAACGAGCATGATATTCATGATCCCGATTCCGCCCACGATGAGCGAAACCGCGGCGATGCCCGCGAGCAGCTGTGACTGGACGTTCGCCGTGGCTGTGGCCGCCTGCTGGACGCTTGCGATATTGCGCACCGAGAAATCGTCGGGCTGACGCGGTGTGAGACGATGTCGCAAGCGCAGCAGCGCTTCGATGGATGAGACCGCGCCATCGACCGCATCGGGGCTCGAGGCGGAGATGAGGATCGAAGACAGCCAGTTTTGGCCGTTGAGACGAAGCTGCATGGCGGTGATCGGCACGATGATCTGATCGTCCTGATCGCGGCCGAAGCCGCTCTGGCCCTTTGATTCGAGCACGCCGACGACCAAGAACGGCACACCTTTGATGATGACCGTCTGACCGAGCGCCGCGCCCGACGGGAAGAGATTTTGCACGACCGTCTGTCCGAGCACGGCCACTTTCGCGCCCGAGCGGACGTCGTCGGCGCTGATGAATCGCCCGCTCGTCGTGTTCCAATTCTCCACGACGCTCCATCCGGGCGTCGTGCCGAGGATAGACGTGGCCCAGTTGTTGCCTCCCGAGATGGCTTGCGCGTTCGTGCTCGACAGCGGTGCGACGCCGGCCACGGTTGGGATATCCGCGGAGATAGCGTCCGCGTCGGCCGATTTAAGCGACTGGCGCGCGCCGGCGCCGAGCTGCACGCCGCCCGTGATCACGCTGCCGGGCACGACGACGATCAGGTTGCTGCCGAGCCGGGCGAGCTGCGCGGCGACAGCGGCTTGCGCGCCGCTGCCGATAGCCATGGATGTGATGACCGCGCCGACGCCGATGATGATGCCGAGCATGGTGAGAAGCGAACGGAAGGCATTGCGCACGAGCGACTGCCACGCGACGCGGAACAGACCGGCGGTATTCATGACGTGCTCCCGACCGCGACCTTCGCGTGGTCGTCCACGACGAGCCCGTCACGAAAGACGACGACGCGCCGGGCCCACGTGGCGATATCCGGTTCGTGGGTGACGATCACGATGGTGATATGACGTGATTCGTTGAGCGATTTGAAGATCGCCATGATCTCCTCGCTGCTGCGACTGTCGAGATTGCCCGTCGGCTCGTCCGCCAAGATCATGGCCGGGTCGTTGACCAGCGCGCGCGCGATCGCCACGCGTTGCTGCTGACCGCCCGAGAGCTCGGTGGGAAGATGGTCCAGCCGGTTGACAAGCCCCACGGCTTCGAGCGCGGCTCGCGCACGAGCATGCCGTTCCTGCGCTTCGATGCCCGCATAGGTCAGAGGCAGCTCGACGTTTTCAAGCGCCGAGCTGCGCGCGAGCAGATTGAATCCTTGGAACACGAATCCGAGACGCTTGCTCCGTATCGCGGCGAGCTGGTCGCGCGAGAGCCTCGACACGTCTTCGCCTTCGAAAAGATACGTGCCCGACGTCGGCGTGTCCAAGCAGCCGATGATGTTCATGAAGGTGGATTTTCCCGAGCCGGATGGACCCATGACGGCGAGAAACTCCCCGGTGTCCACGCGAAGATCCACGCCGGCAAGCGCCGCGACGTCGACGCCGCCCATAGCATAGACTTTGCGGAGCGCGCGGACTTCGATCGCGGGAACGCTGCTCGGAGCGCCGCTCGATGCGTCTTCCATCATCCGCCGAACCTGCCGCCGCCGCCGCCGACCGGTGTGGTGCCGCCGCTGAAGTGATGCGCCTGCAGCTGCCCGACGATCACTTTATCGCCTTCGCTCAAATCGCCGCTTGCGATCTCGAAGTTGCGGCCGTCGGTCAAGCCGATGACGATCTGAACCGGATGCGGTCGCCCGTTGACGAGCGTCCACACCGTGACGGTGCTTCCCGGGGCCCCGGCGATCGCCGGTGCCGCGGTTGTCGCATTTGCCGGGCCGAAGCCTGGGCTTGATTGCGCGCCGGCGCCGGCGTTGCTCGCACCCTGTCCTCCGCCCTTGAACAGCAGGGCGGCGGTGGGCACGACCAGGACGTGTTTGCGCGCAGAGATCGCGATCAGGACATCGGCCGTCATACCGGGTTTCAGCCGCGCGGACGCGTCATGGACTGCAACGATCGCGTCGTACGTCACCACGTTCTGCACCGTGTTCGGGTTGACGCGCACTTGCGTCACGGCGCCGTGAAACGTGACGTTTGGATACGCCGGTACGCTGATCGAAGCCGTTGCGCCGGCTTTGAGCTGGCCGACGTCGGCCTCGCTCACCGATACGTCGACTTCCATATCTTTGAGCGACGACGCGATCACGAAGAGCGTAGGAGTGGAAAACGACGCCGCGACCGTCTGGCCGACGCTGACCGCGCGCGAGACGACGATGCCGTCGATGGGACTCGTTATCGTGGTTTTCGATAGGTTGTAGGCAGCCTGTTGGGCCTGTCCTTGTGCCGCTTGCGATTGCGCGCTTGCGGCGCTGGCTTGAAACGTGGAGGCATTGTGCTGCTGGATCGTGGCGTCTCTTTGCGCGGCGGCGGCGACCGCTTGTGCGCGCGCGGCGGCGAGCGCGGCGTTCGCCGACCGTAAGTCGGCGACGTTCGCGCTGTTCGCCGCGGTATCTGTGTCCATCTGGCTCTGTGAGATGTAACCCTTCGCGAGCAGATCCTGATCGCGCGCGATGGTCGCGTGCGAAAGCGCGACCTGCGCCTGGGCTTTCCCAACAGCTGCGACGGCGGCGTTGGCGTTTGCTTGAGCCTGCATGGCCGTTGCGTCCGCGCTTCGGATGGACGCCGCCGACTGATCGGCGCTTGCAGCCGCCGCACCGGCGGTGGCGTCGGCAGCGTTCAGTGCTGCGTTGGCCTGAGTGGAGGCGGCCTCGAAACTCGTGGGATCGAGCGTGGCGAGCGTTTCGCCTTTGTGAACGATAGAATTGTAGTCGACGCTCAGCGTGGCGATCGTGCCGGAGACTTGGGTGCCGACGTTGACCTCATCGACCGGAATGACGGTTCCGGTCTCTTCGATGGTCGCATTGATGTCCGCGTACTTGACCGGCGCGGTCAGATAGCGCGGCGCGGCCGCCTGTTTGTTGACCGCGCCGATGATGATCCATACGATGATGGCCGCCGCCACTATCGCCAGACCGACTATCCATGACCGTTTCACGCCTTGCTCGTCCTCTCGGTTGTCGTCCATGTTATGGAACGAAATAATCTTATATCAGTGTTGACTGTACCGCCAACACCTTACACGTCAATGGGAATTGATGAGAATGGCCTTAGAGAAACGCCTGTTCGAGAGCTAGGGCTTATGGGACATCGGCCTCGATGAACACGTTGTCGGATTCGATCAACATACGCCGATCGCTCGCCGCTTCGATCCAACCTCTCGAGACGAGCGACGCATTGTCTCCGTCGAGCCGAAAGATGACGCCCGGGACATCCATCGTCGCGTAGTTCTTTCCATTGAAGTGATCGCAAGAGACCTCGACGGCCTGCGAGAGCGCACCATCGGTCGCGCGTGACATCGCTGCTTCCGACAGGATGCTGACGCGGCGGTGCAAGCGGATGTCGTCGATCGCGCTGCCGCTTCCCGCCATGCCGGCGGCACACGTGTCGCCGTCGGCGAGCACATGGTGCGGAATCCCATACATCGGCGAAGCCGGTGGTGGGATCGCGATGGTTCGATCGCCTCGTATAAGGTACCAACCGCTTATCTTGCCGGAATTGCCGACAGTAATCATGCGATTGTCGTTCTTGAACGATATCGCCCAAGAGTCTTTATCGAGTACGATCGGGTGCAACACGCCTCCGGAGAGAACTGCGATCTGCTGTCGATCGGAATTCAGCGGGTAGTACGTCACATAGAGCGTTTCGTCGACGATACGCGCCTCGCTGAACAGCCACGGCAGCCGCAGAACGCTCACCTTAACGCGTGGGCCGAAGGATGATTTCGAGATCACCGGCGCGAGCGCGACGAGCTTCGCTTCGACGGGGGATGGAAGCGGTGATCGCGGCGGGGATTCAGTACACCCGGCGATCGCCGCGCACGAGATCAGCGTGGACGCGAGGAGAGCGCCGAAACGCGCCACGGAGACCGCGGCTATGACTTTCCGGGTTGCGGCACTATGCGGATGTACGGCCGTGGGGACTCCCAACCTTGCGGATATGTCTGTTTCGCCTCGTCGTTGGAAACGGATCCGGCGATGATGACCTTTTCGCCGTTCTTCCAGTTGACCGGCGTCGCCACCTTATGCTTCGCCGTCAGCTGCAGCGAATCGAGCACGCGCAGCACTTCGTCGAAGTTACGGCCGGTGGTCATCGGATAGACGAGAATGAGCTTGATCTTTTTGTCCGGGCCGACGATGAAGACGTTTCGAACCGTGGCGTTATCGGCGGCTGTGCGCCCAGACGCGTCGCCTTCGACGTCGGCGGGAAGCATGCCCCACGATTTCGCTATCTTCAGATCGGTGTCGCCGATCATCGGATAGTTTGGGGCGTGGCCCTGCGTTTCTTTGATATCGCTGGCCCAGCGCGCGTGATCGGATATCGGATCGACGCTCAGTCCGATGATCTTGGTGTTGCGCTTGTCGAACTCGGGCTTGATCTTCGCCATGTAGCCGAGTTCGGTCGTGCAAACCGGCGTGAAATCTTTCGGATGCGAGAACAGCACGGCCCATCCGTCGCCGATCCATTCGTGAAAACGGATCTTGCCTTCGGTCGTCTCGGCCTCGAAATCGGGGGCGGTGCTGCCAATCGTGAGCGCCATCTGTGAGTCTCCTTCATCTGTAGAGCGGCCGACATTATTCGTCGTGGACGCTCAAGTCCTTCGCGCGGCTCAAGTGGCGCTTACAAGGAGATTTCGAATTCTACTTTGACGTCGTCCTTTACTCTGACGGTGCCGCCCGCGATGCGGATCGGCGAGATACCAAATGTGGATTGGCGCACTGTTGCTGTGCCCTTGAAATGCGCCGCGTCGATTCGCGTCACGGAAAACGTGAGCGGGTGCGTCTGACCGTGCAGCGTCAGGTCACCGGCCACCGACCAATTGTCGCCATCCGTCGTCGCGATCTTCGATGATCGGAATTCGATGAGCGTGTAGTGGGCCGCATCGAGGACTTCCGGTCCGATCATGTTGGCTTGAACTTGGTCACGCCGGTTGGAAGGCATCTTCGGATCGAGCACCTGCATCTTGGTCGCGTCAACTCGAACGTCAACCGCTTTCGACTCGTCGTTGAACCAACCCGATGCGATTGACGCATTCACCACATGATTGTCCGCGGCGAAAGCGAAGATGCCTTCCTTATAGACGGAGACGGTCATGTGAGAACGCGCGACATCGATGGCGTGCACGTGGCTATTCGGCGTTTGATCTGCCGCCATCGCGGCGGCAGCGAAAATGATGACCGCCGGAAGAATTTGGATGGTGAGTTTCATGTCGATAGCTACGCCTCCGTTCGCAAGTCTAACCGAGCGGCGTGAAGAACGGCTGAAGGAAGCGGGCGATCTCCTCGACACATTGCATTGGCGTGACTTCTGAACGCGTGGGATTTTCGGTCAAAGCCGCGGTCATCCCGATCGGTCTCAGGGCTCCCAGAGTTCGACGTTGATCGTTATCGACGAGACGCGTCCGTCGTCGACTACGAGCGTGATTGTCTCGGATTGTCTTTCCAATTTGCCCTGCCAGTATTGCGGTTTGCCCTTGTAGTAGACCGTGTCATCGGCCCCGTAAGAGGTCACGAAATGCTTACCGTGCATCACCGGCGGTCCGTAGAGCGCGAGCACTTGCGAGTAGGGACTCCCGATGTGCAGTCCTCTGCCGGTAGCGTAGTGCGACAGGTCCTTATCAGGGACAGAGACACCCGGCGGCGGGGGCGCAGTAAAAAGCGCCCAGCCCAATTGGTCCGTGCCCGACCGCGCGAGCCCGATGTGGTGCGAGCGATCGTAGCTATAGAGGTCCCAGAAAGAAAGCATCAAGACGTTCGAGCCGCCGTTCGGATCTTTGCACATCGTTGCGAACGTCTTGCCGCACAAGTAGTCGGGCGTCGAGATGTGCTGGACTGTGACCGGACCCGGCTTGTCGCTGAGTCCCGTGGCCTGCGAGAACCATTGGTCCACGGTATTGGTCGCTGCCGGTGATGCCGCTGCACAGATGCCGACCACGATCGCTGTTAGGGCTGGTCGCACAAGAATACGCATAGTAACCCTCTCAGTACCGAGCGGAGTTGCGGTGACGTCATTCGGGTTGCGTTTCCGGCGGTCCCTTTTCGCCGTCAACGGTCGATGAGCGAGATGTATCGCGCGACATCGAGCGCCGCATCCTTCATCAAATGCGAGTTCCTGCAGGCATCGGCGTTTTGTCTTGAAGAACGCGACCGCACGCGGTCATCCAATATCCCAGCCGAAGGAGACCACAATGGCCATCTCGTCGTCGGATAACGGGCTGAACTTCGAGCTCCCGGAGGACCTGAAGCTGCTGAAGCGCTCGATCCGCGAGTTCGTGGAGAAAGAGCTCTGGCCGCTCACCGATCACCTCGAGCAGCACGATGAGATCCCGAAATCCGCGCTCGACAAGATGAAGGAAATGGGACTCTTCGGGTTGCCCTTCAGCGAAGAGTACGGCGGCGCCGGGATCGGCGAATTCGGTTATTGCGTTGCGCTCGAAGAACTTGGCCGCGCGAGCTCCGCATTCTCCAACGTCCTTGGCGCGCATTGCAGCATCGGCGTGATGGCGCTTTATCTCGACGGCAGCGACGCGCTCAAGAAGCGTTACATGCCCACCTTGTGCGCGGGCGAAAAACTCGGCTGTTTCGCCCTATCGGAGCCGGCCGCCGGATCGGATGCCGCGAATATCCAGACCGCGGCGCGCCTGGACGGCGACACGTACGTGCTCAGCGGCGTCAAGCACTTCATCACCAGCGGCGACTTAGCGGACTACGCGACGGTCTTCGCCGTGACCGACAAGAATCTCGGCGCGCGCGGCGGCATCACGGCGTTCTGGGTGGACCTTAATCAGCCCGGCGTCACGCGCGGCAAGAACGACGCGAAGATGGGCTTGTACGGAAGCCATACCTGCGAATTGATCTTCCAAGATGCCAAAGTCCCGGCCGATCACGTCATCGGCAAAGTCGGCATGGGTTTTATCACCGCGATGAAGACGCTCGACATGGGCAGGCTTTCACTCGGCGCCGGCTGCGTCGGCGGATCGCAAATATTGCTCGAGAAAGCGATCGCCCACGCCAAGGAACGCATCCAATTCGGCAAACCGATCGCGAAGCAGCAGGCCGTGCAATTCATGCTCGCCGACATCGCTACGGAGATCCATGCAGCACGTAACATGGTCTATCACGGCGCGTGGAAAGCCGATCGCGGCGAACGATTCTCTCTTGAAGCCGCGATGGTCAAACGTTACTGCTCCGACATGGCGATCTTTGTCGTCGACCGCGTGCTGCAGATACACGGTGGCATGGGCTTCATGAAAGAGACCGGCATCGAGCGCGCCTACCGCGATGCACGCATTCTCGCGATCTACGAAGGCACGAACGAGATCCAGCGCATGATCATCGCCGAAGAGCTTCTGAAGTAGCGTGCGACGTGGGCCGACTAGCGTCGGCCCCTTCGAATAAGCGGAGATTGAGCGCGGATGCCGGTGACGGGCCCGCCTTCCGCGCTCATATCCTTCATACCAAAAAGCGGCTGGAAAAGTTCCTTACGGCGACGCGGCCGCGGTTGGAACAGTCGTCGGGGGCTTGATGACGGTCGTTATCAGGCCGCCGGCGATCGCCAGCACGAAGATGGCCAGAAACACGATCACGAAGATACGATAGACCCGCGCGCGGCTCTTTTTGTTCCGCATGGACTGCACTTGGCGTTATCTCCTCGCTGCTGCGGGTTTGCCCCACAACCGTTCAAGATTGTAGAATTCGCGCGCCGGCGGTGTGAAGACGTGCACGATCACCGCACCGTAGTCCACCAATATCCACGTCCCGTCTTTATAACCTTCGACGCGGACCGGAGATCCGAATTTCGTCTCCGACGCTTCTACGACGGCATCGGCGATGGCGCGCGCTTGGATGATCGAGCGGCCGGTCGCAACGACGAAATAATCTGCAAACGCCGCTTTCTTCCGGATATCCAGCACGAGAACCGCTTCCGCCTTCTTCTCTACCGCGGCCGCGCGACAATCGTCGGCAAGCCGCCGGACCTCGGCGTCGGTCAGCGTCTTGACCGTGGCACTGGCCGACGCGATCCCAGCGCGTTTCGGCGCGAGTGATTCGCGCTGTCGCGTTGTGATCCGGGTTGCCGCGACCTTTTTCTTAGGCCGTCCTGTCATGCGATTTCACCAACTCATCGTGTAGCGCGAGTGTTTCGGCGGCCAATGGTATCTGCCGCCCGTTGAGATATTGAATGGAAGACATGATGCAAGCGAGCAGCCCGGCATCGAGCGACGTGTATGCGAGCATCTCAAGGCGTTCGCGGTCGGCAAACGTGCGGCCCGGTTCGAACGTGTCCGCTTCGTAGACGATTTTTTCCAGGGCGCTCATGCCGGGTACGGCTACCGTATGGCGCGCGATCGCACCGAGTATGTCCGGATCGTCGATCGCAAAATCACGGCGCGCGATGTCGGCGCCGACCGCGGCATGCAACAGAACCGGATACGTGCGTTCGACGGCGGAGACCGGCAGCCCGTGGCGATCCGCATACGCGAGCAGTTCTGCGGGGGTCCACAACCGCGCGATGTCGTGCACGAGGCCGGCAATGCGAGCCTTCAGCGTTGGAGCGCCATGATGCGCAGCGAGTTTCTCCGCGGCTCGGGCGACGCTGACGCAGTGCCGGTAGCGCTCCGGCGTCAGGCGCGATCGCATGGCTCTGCAGAGTTCAAGGAAGTCGGCAGCGGCGAACGAGGATAGGATCAGTCCAGGCCCGCTTTCATGACCGCGAGCCGATTGCGAAATATCTCGCCTTTGAGATTGCCCGCCCACATCACGAGCGCGTTCTCGTCGTTGTCGGAATAGTAACCGCGGCGCGTGTTGACGATGGTGAAGCCGTACTTCTTATAAAGATTCTGGGCCGCGACGTTCGATTCGCGCACTTCCAGCGTCACCCAGCAAGCGCCGCGCTCGATCGATTCTTCCAAGAGCGCAACGAGCAATCGTTCGCCGAAGTGATTGCGCTGATGGCGGGGGTGCACTGCGATCGTGGTGATGTGCGCGTCTTCGAGGATCACCCAGAGGCCGCCATAGGCGACGACTTCGTCGCCACACCTGCCGACGAAGTAATGCGCGAGGCGATTGTCGGTCAATTCGTTCTGGAATGCGTTGCGCGGCCACGGTGTCGGAAAACAGAGCGATTCAACCTCGAGGACGACCGGTATGTCCTCGACGCGCATCGGCTCGATTTCCAGACTTCGCGGAGGCGATTTCATATGTGAGCCCCCAATTCGCGGGACGCAAAGCGCGACCCCTTTAGGTTCGACCGTGTCGCCGCTCCCAATTCACGACCGCGTTCGGCCGTTGCCCATAGTCGATCGCGAGGCTGCGCCAATCGGCCGCCGCGCCGGCCGCAATCGCCTCGGTACCCAGCTTCACGACGGCGCGCGCGCGGGATCCGATCGCACGCACCGATCCGCGAATGGCTTGCGCCGCAGCGGCCGCACCCGACGCTTCACCCAACGAATCGCGCGCGGCCGCCGCGATCTCATCGCGCGTGCCCGCAACGCTGAGAAAGTCGCTGCGTGACGCCCGGCTGTAGATGCGCGCGTAGTAGAACTCACGCTTTCCCTCCACCACGACGACCGCTGGAGCCGCCTGTGTATCCTCTTCACGCAGTGCTGCTTCAACGTCGAACGCTGAGACACCGATCGCGGGCACGTCGAGCGCTTGCGCGAGACTTTTCGCGAACGCAACGCCGATCCGCAATCCGGTGAACGATCCGGGTCCGCAACAGGCGGCGACTGCTTCGATGCTCGCGACATCGGTCTGCAACTCCTCAAGACAACGGCGCACGAGCGGCAACACTCCCTCGAGCGCTTGTCGATCGGTGCCATCCGATGCCGCTGCGTCCCCGCGCTGGACCGCGACCTCAACGCGGCCGCCGGTGTGTATGCCGACGACGGTTCCAGGACGCGTCACGTGAGAACGCCGACGCAGCGACCGAAAGTCTCGACTGTCGCGTTGCGGCTTTCGCCGTCCAATGAGATCGAAATTTCGATCCGATCCGCAGGCCAGACCGTCTCGCCGGCACGTTCCGGCCACTCGACGAGCGCGATGCCGTCGGGCGGCAAGTATTGCGCGAGGTCGAGTTCTTCGACTTGCGCGGGGCCATCGAGCCGGAAGAGGTCGAGATGCGACATCGGCATACGCCCGCCATCGTGACGATGCGCGATGGTGAATGTCGGACTCGTCGCGTGACCGCCGCCAAGTGCTGCGATGAAGCCGTCCGCGAGGGTCGTCTTGCCGGCGCCGAGCGGTCCGCGCAATAGCACGACCGTGCCCGGCGGACACGTTTCCGCGAGCGCTGCGCCGAACGCGCGCATGTCCTTTTCCGTCGCGATGCGCCTCACAAACATCACGTCGCGCTTACCAAACCCGACACGTCGTTCCCTCTGCACACCCTCGACTGCGACGCGCAAAGCGGGGATACTCCGCGTGGAAACCGAACCTTTGATCACACTAGCAGCGCATTCGCCGAGCTTCGCTCGGCGCGCTACGTTCATGAGGTAGACCGCGAGATTTGACGCCTAAAGACGACGATCGTCCGCGCGACGGACGCGACAGCGACAAGAAGAAAAAGCCCGAGATAAGCTTCGAGGAATATCGCCACACCAGCCCCTCGGATCGGGTAATCGGCGTCAACGTCGAAGACGAGATGCGCAGGTCGTATCTCGACTACGCCATGAGTGTCATCGTCGCGCGGGCCTTGCCCGATGTGCGCGACGGCCTGAAACCGGTCCACCGCCGGATACTCTTCGCCATGTCGCAGCTCGGGCTCAATCCGGATAAGGCGCATCGCAAGTGCGCCGGTACCGTCGGCGAAGTGATGAAGAATTACCACCCGCACGGCGACGTCTCCATCTACGATTCGCTCGTGCGCATGGCGCAGAATTTCAGCTTGCGCTATCCGCTCATCGACGGCCACGGCAATTTCGGTTCGGTCGACGGCGATCCGCCCGCGGCCATGCGCTATACGGAATCGCGCCTGGCGTCGTTGGCGCTCGAGATGCTCGCCGACATCGACAAAGAGACCGTCGATTTCGTCCCCAACTACGACTCGTCCACGCGCGAACCGTCGCTGCTGCCAGCGCGCGTTCCCAATCTTTTGATCAACGGTTCTTCGGGCATCGCCGTGGGCATGGCCACGAATATCCCGCCGCACAACATGACCGAGATCAGCGACGCGCTCATCGCGCTGATCGACGATCGCGATCTCAGTGACGACGCACTGCTGAAGATCGTGACCGGACCCGACTTTCCCACCGCCGGCCTCATCTTGGGGCGCGAAGGCATCCGCCAGAGCTACCTCACCGGCCGCGGCTCGATCATCATGCGCGGCAAACACGAATTCGAGGAACTGCGCGGCGGCAAACAGGCCATCGTCATCACGGAGATCCCGTTCCAGGTCAACAAAGCGCGTCTCATCGAGACCATGGCGCAGCTCGTCACCGACAAAAAAGTGGCGGGAGTCTCCGATCTTCGCGATGAGAGCGACCGCAAAGGCATGCGCATCGTCCTCGAACTCAAACGCGATGCGCAGCCGCAGCTGCTGTTGAACCAACTCTACAAACACACGCCGCTGCAGACGAGCTTCGGCGTGAACAACGTCGCGCTGGTGAACGGCGCGCCGCGCACGCTTACGCTGCGGCAGATGCTCGACGAGTACATCGAACACCGTAAGGTCGTCGTCACGCGGCGTTCGCAGTACGAGTTGCGCAAGGCCAAAGAGCGGGCGCATATTCTCGAAGGCTACCGCATCGCGCTCGACCATATCGACGCGATCATCAAGTTGATCCGCGCGTCGCAGACCACCGACGAAGCGCGCGCCGGCCTGATGAAGAAATTCAAGCTCTCGGAGATCCAAGCCAACGCGATCCTCGACCTTCGCCTACAGCGCCTCGTAGCGCTCGAGCGCCAAAAGATCGAAGACGAGTACGTCGAGCTGCTCAAGACCATCGCGAATCTCGAGGACATCCTGCGCAGCGAGCGCCGCGTGTACGCGATCGTCAAAGACGAGACGCTTGCCGCCAAAAAGAAATACGGCGACAAGCGCCGCACGCAGATCGTGGAAGCCGAAGGCGAGTTCGAGATCGAGGATCTCATCCCGGACACCGAGGTCGTCATCACCGTCACCGACGTGGGCTATATCAAGCGCCAGCCGGTGGACGCGTTCCGCGCGCAGAACCGCGGCGGCCGCGGCATCACGGGCGTCAATTTGAAAAAGGAAGACGTGCCGCGCTATCTGTTCGCGGCGACCACGCACCAGCACATCATGTTCTTCACCAACCGCGGCCGCGTGTATCAGATGCCCGCGCACCACGTTCCCGATGCATCTCGTCAGGCGCGCGGCACGGCGCTCATCAACTTGCTCACGCTGCCGCCGGGAGAGATCGTCACCGCCGTGCTGCCGGTGAAGCGCGGCGACACTTCGGGCTACTTGGTGATGGCCACAAAAAAGGGCTATATCAAGAAGTCGCTGCGCTCCGATTTCCAAAACGTTCGGCGAAACGGGCTCATCGCGATCAACCTCATGGAAGGCGATGAGCTGCTGCACGTCGTGCAAACCGACGGCAAGGCGGAACTCATCCTCGCCACCACCGGCGGGTACGCGGTGCGCTTCGACGAGAAGCGCGTCCGCTCGATGGGCCGTGCCAGCCGCGGCGTGCGCGCGGTGCGGCTTGGCACGCGCGATCGCGTCCAGGCGCTCGACGTCGTCACCAAGGACCGGCGCGAGGTTCTCGTCCTCACGAGCAAGGGCTACGGTAAGCGCACCGACATCGATATGTATCGCAAGACCAACCGCGGCGGCAAAGGCATCAAGACGTTCAATAAGACGGAGAAGAACGGTGAGATCGTCGAGCAGATGCTCGTCAAACCGGACGACGACATCATGTGCGTTGACAGCTCAGGCGTCGTCATCCGGGTGCGGGCATTCGAGATCCGCGAGACCGGCCGGTCGGCGCAGGGCGTCCGCGTCAAGCGCCTCGACGAAGGCGTGGAGCTCATCGCCGCCACGAACATCGGCAAGCACGAAGAGAGCGCCGAAAAACTCGTCTGAATGTAGGGCGGGCCTTTATGGCCCGCCGGCGGACAAAATGTAGGGCGGGCCTTTATGGCCCGCCGTGGACAAAATGTAGGGCGGGCCTTTATGGCCCGCCGTGGACAAAATGTAGGGCGGCCTTTATGGCCCGCCGGTGGACAAAATGTAGGGCGGGCCTTTATGGCCCGCCGGCGGGGCGATAGTGAGAATCCGGCCGATCATCATCGTAGGTCTCGCGTTGATAGCGATCGCCGCGCTCTTCGTCGGAGCCGGCGCTCCGTTCAAGTTCGCACTCACCTATCCCCAATGCGTCGCGACTCGCCCTGAGAACTGTGCGCAGCTCAGCGCCTCAGACGTGCGCTGCAACCACATCGGAATCGTCTGCACGAAGTATCGGCCGCACATCTCGCCGTGGGCCGTCGCTTGGCTCATCGAAAGCGGCGCTGTGATAGTGTTCGCCCTTGCGATCGGAATAGCGTATGGAAGACGCAATCGCGCGACCACGTAAGCGCTCGGCGCAACGGCATCGCGTTCTATGGCACGCACACGCCTTCTGGCGAGAGGCCTGCATCATCTGCTTCGAACACGTATAACGCGGGCCGACTAACGTCGGCCCCTTCAGTCACACGGAGAACGCGGGCCGACTAACGTCGGCCCCTTCGGTAACTCGGACACGTTTAACGCGGGCCGACTAACGTCGGCCCCTTCGGTCTGTCGGTCACGCGGCAGGCGCAGACGCGCCACCATGTAATGCTCGACGCATGAAGGCAGTCGTGATGGCCGGCGGTGAAGGTTCGCGACTTCGCCCGCTCACCCAGAGCCGACCAAAGCCGCTCGCTCCCGTGGCCAACAAGCCGGTCATGGAGCACATCGTCGACCTGCTCAAGCGGCACGGAATCAGTGAGATCGTGGCCACTGTCCACTATCTCGCCGACGAGATCGAAGCGTATTTCGGCGATGGCGCCGACTTCGGCGTCGCGATGTCGTACGTCGTGGAAGACACGCCGCTTGGGACCGCCGGCGCCGTCAAGATGGCGGAGGCGCAGCTCGACGGCACGATCGTCGTCATATCCGGCGACGCACTCACCGACGTGGATCTGACCACCGTGATCGCCGCGCACCGTGAGAAACAGGCCGCGGCGACGATCGTCCTCAAGCGCGTCGAGAATCCGCTGGAATTCGGCGTCGTGATCATGGACGACGACGGGCTCGTGCGGCGCTTCCTTGAGAAGCCATCGTGGTCCGAAGTATTTTCGGACACGATCAACACGGGTATCTACGTGCTCGAGCCGGAGATCTTCGGGTTGATGGATGCCGGGCGGATGTACGATTTCTCCAAAGACATCTTCCCGCGATTGCTCGAACAGGGCCGGCCGATCTTGGGCATCGTGTCGGGCGACTACTGGACCGACATCGGCAACCTGCAGCAATATCGCGAAGCCAACTACGACGCGCTCGCCGGCCGCTGCCGGCTCGAACTGCCGGGCCGCGAACGCGAGCGCGGCGTGCGGGTGGGCGCCGGCGCTCAGATCGCTCCGACGGCGCACATCAGCGGACCGGTCGTCATCGGCAAGAACGCCGACATCCGCGACGGCGCGGTCATCGAGGCGAACACGTGCGTCGGCGACGGCTGCATCATAGACGGACAGGCGCTGCTCGCGAACGCTGTCGTTTGGAACGACGTCTACGTCGGCAAGCGCAGCCGGCTCTCGGCATGCACGATCGCCGAACACGCCATCATCAAAGACGACGTCACGATCGGCGAAGGCGCCGTCGTCGGAAGCCGCTGCACGCTCGACGCCGGATCGAACGTCAAACCGCAGGTCAAACTCTGGCCCGACAAGTTCGTCTCGGCTGGAAGCGTCGTCTCCATGTCGCTCGTCTGGGGCACGAAGTGGCCCGGATCGCTCTTCGGCGGCGAGGGCGTCAAAGGCATCGCGAACATCGAGGTCACGCCGGAATTCGCGCTCAAGCTCGGGCAGGCGTACGGTTCTTCTTTCGATCCGCACCGGGTAGTCATGACCAGCCGCGACACGCACCACGCATCGCGCATGATCAATCGCTGCCTCATTTCCGGCCTCATGTCCGTGGGCTGCGACGTGCACGATCTGCGCACGTCGCCCATTCCGCTCGCGCGCTACGAAGCGCGCAGTGAAGGCGACGGCGGAATCCATGTCCGCGTGCATCCCGACGATCCGAATTGTTTTCTGATCGAGCTGTTCGGCTCAGGCGGGATCAACATCGACAAGCACAGCGAACGCAAGATCGAAAATCTCTTCTTCCGCGGCGACTTCCGGCGCACGTCCATGGACGAGGTCGGCTACCTCTCATTCCCCGAGCGCGCTTTGGAGCGCTACAATGCGGGATTCTTGAGATCGCTTTCGATCGGCGCCATCCGCGAACGGCGTTTCAAGGTGATCGTCGATTATGCGTACGGCAACGCAGCGACGACGCTTCCGTACCTGCTCGGCAAGTTGAATATCGAAATGGTCGCGCTCAACGCATATCTCGACGACACGAAAGTGCGGCATTTCGCGGACGATCGCCAGCGCTACATGCATCAACTCTCGACGATCGTACCCACGCTCGAAGCGGATATCGGCATCATGGTCGAACCGGGCGCCGAAAACGTATCGATCGTCGACGACCGGGGCCGCATCGCCGAATTCGATCTGCTGCTCTCGCTCGTTGCCGAACTGGTCTTCCAGCACACGCCGGGCGCCCGCGTCGCGGTCCCCGTGACGGCTTCGTCGCGCCTGGACGCGATCGCTTCGGAGCATGGCGGCCAGATCATCCGCACCAAAGCCGACCGGCGTTCGATGATGCAGTTGTGCGCCGGCAGCGACGCGCCCGCCTTCGCGGGCGGCGCGCACGAAGGACTCATCTTTCCCGAATTCTCGCCCGCTTTCGACGCGCTCTACGCTTCGGCGAAGATCCTCGAGCTCGTCGCGCACAGCGGCCGCAAAGTATCGGAGCTTGTCGAGCGCGTGCCTGCGTTGCACATGGCGCGCCGTACGGTGTCATGTCCGTGGGAACGCAAAGGCGTGATCATGCGCGAGTTGATCTCGCAGCTGCGGCATCGCAAGCTCGACCTCTCCGACGGCGTCAAGATATTCGGCGATGCGGATTGGGTGCTCGTGCTGCCCGATCCGTCCGATCCATTGTTCACCGTTGTGGCCGAAGCCGGCGACGACGCGGCTGCCGCGGATCTGGCCGACGAATACGCACGCCGCATCGGCGAACTCGTCGGTAACTAATCTTCAAAAGGCGCGCGCATAGAGCTCCTCGAATATAGTCAATTCGCATGATGCGAAACGCCCATCCCGAAGGAGTACGCAAGTGAGCGATGCCATGAATGTCGGAGAAGCCGACTTCGCCGCCCAAGTCTTACAGTCTCAAACGCCGGTCCTCGTAGATTTCTGGGCGCCGTGGTGCGGACCGTGCCGCATGGTCGCTCCTATCGTCGACAAAATCGCCAAAGACATGAAGGGCCGGCTGAAAGTCGTCAAGCTCAACACCGACGAATCCCCGAGCATCGCAGGCAAGTACGAAGTATCGAGCATCCCAAGCCTCATCATATTCAAGGGCGGCGAACCGGTCGATCGCATCGTCGGTTACGTTCCGGAGCGCCAAGTCGTCTCCACCGTCGAGAAATACCTCAGCCCAGTCGCCTGATCCAATGCCGGACCGCACGCTCAAGGACGCGATTCCGGCAGTCCATCGGTTCACGACCGATCCCGATATCAGCGCGTTCCAGAGCCTGCTCGGCCGCGCGGGCGTGCGCGCTTGCATCCAGCAAATTCTCGACGGCGCGCGGTCGGACATCCGCGCCGGCGGTCCCGCGCCCGACGACGCCGCGCTGAGAGCGCGTATGCTTGCGCTCTTGGCCGCGCAGCGCGCCACCGGCCTCGTCTCCGTCATCAACGGCACAGGCGTCATCCTGCACACGAATCTCGGCCGCGCTCCGCTCGCCCGCGCTGCGCTCGACGCGATCGCCAAACTCGGCGCCGGCTACACGAATCTCGAATTCGACCTGGCGAGCGGCGAACGCGGCGACCGCTACGAACGCGTCGCGCACCTGCTGCACGATCTCACCGGCGCACAAGCATCGCTCGTCGTCAACAATTGTGCGGCGGCGGTGCTGCTGGTGCTGGATACGTTCGCGCGCGGCCGCGAAGTCGTGGTAAGCCGCGGCCAGCTCATCGAGATCGGCGGCGGATTCCGTCTGCCCGATGTTCTGCGCAAGAGCGGCGCGCTGCTCGTCGAGGTCGGCACGACCAACAAGACATATGCTGCCGACTTCCGCAACGCATGGGGCGCAAATACGGCCATGTTCATGCGCGCGCATCCGAGCAACTACCGGGTGGAAGGTTTTACGTCGGACGTCGACTCCAAAACACTTGCCGCGCTCGCAAAAGAGCTCGACGTCTTGGCATTCGAGGATCTCGGTTCCGGCGCGCTTGTGGATCTGTGCGAATTCGGCGCGCCCGGCGAACCGACGGTCGGCGGGGAGTTGGCGGCGGGGATGGATCTGGTCGCCATATCGGGCGATAAGCTGCTGGGGGGGCCGCAATGCGGCATCATCTGCGGGCGCGCGGATCTCATCGCGCAGATGCGTCGCAATCCGCTGCTGCGCGCGCTTCGCACCGACAAGGCCACGATCGCCGCGCTCTCCGCGACGCTCTCCCTCTATGCCGCGCCAGACGGATTGCGCGAGATCCCGCTGTATGCCATGCTCTCGCGCACCGCGGACGAATTGTTCGCGCGCGCGGCAGTGCTCTGCGAATCGCTTGCCGCGGCGTGCGCAACGCGCAGCGCCCGTTTCACCGCGGTCCGCACGACCGCGACCGCCGGCGGGGGCGCGCTTCCGCTCGTGGATCTGCCGTCGGCGGGGATCGCGGTCGAACCGCTCGACCGCACGCCGGACCGATTGGCGTCCGATTTGCGCGGATCCGAGCCGCCGGTGCTCGGACGCATCGAGCGCGACCGGTTCGTGATCGATCTGCGCACGGTGCGCGACGACGAGGACGCCCACCTCACTCGCGCATTCGCCGACGCGCTGCGCGCGCGGCGCTGACCGGCGGCCGCACGAAGGGCGCGCGCTTGGCGACGCAAGTGCACGGCGATCCATGCACACGATAGGCACCGCGGGCCACGTCGATCACGGCAAGAGCGCCCTCGTCATCGCTCTCACCGGTCACGATCCCGATCGTCTGATCGAAGAGCAACGCCGCGGCATGACGCTCGATCTCGGCTTTGCGCCGCTCCGCTTTGACGATGGCGTCGGCGCCGGAATCATCGACGTTCCCGGTCACGAGCGTTTCCTGCATAACATGCTCGCCGGAGCCGCAGGCATGGAGCTGCTGCTCTTGGTGATCGCCGCGACCGAGGGACCGCGCGCGCAAACCCTCGAGCACCTGCAAGTGCTCGGATTCCTCAACGTACGCAAGACGCTGATCGTGCTCACGAAGTCCGATCTCGTCGATGCGACGGCGCGCGAAGAGGTCCTCGCGCGGACGCGCGCGGCGTGTGCTGGCAGCGTCGCTGACGGAGCGCCGGCATATTTCGTCTCGAACGTGACGGGCGAAGGGATTGCGGAACTTCGCGCGGCGATCCACGCGGCGCTCGCCGCGTTGCCGCCGCGCGCGCCGGATGCTCCCGCGTATCTGCCTATAGACCGAGTCTTCTCGCTCGCCGGTCACGGCACGATCGTCACCGGCACGCTCATGCAGGGGACCATCTCCACCGGCGACGCGCTCAAGCTGCAGCCGTCCGGCATCGATGCGCGCGTGCGCGGACTGCACGTCTTCGGCAAGGCCGTGCCGAAAGTCCAGGGTGGATCGCGCGTCGCTGTCAACATCGCCGGCGTCGATGCAGCCGACCTGGCTCGTGGTGAGACGCTCACCGCGAGCCGCGAATTCACGCCGACGCGCGATAT
The DNA here is from genome assembly GCA_035295225.1 of Candidatus Eremiobacteraceae bacterium. NCBI lineage: Bacteria > Bacillati > Vulcanimicrobiota > Vulcanimicrobiia > Candidatus Eremiobacterales > Candidatus Eremiobacteraceae > Candidatus Eremiobacteraceae bacterium. The sequence continues at coordinate 27,297 of DATGJI010000053.1, forward strand.
CGAATTGACGTTCACTCCGCTCGCATCCGCGCTGCCGCTTTTGCGAAGACGAACCCCAGTGCGCGCGCACATCGGCTCTGCCGAGATACCAGGATGGCTCGTGTTTGACGGCCGGCCACCCTCGGATATCCAGGGGGTTCGAGCTCGGTTGATCCTGCACACGCCGGTCGCGGTCTGCCGCGGAAGCCGGCTCGTGCTGCGCCGACTATCGCCGAAGGATCTGCTCGGCGGCGCGGTCGCCGAACCCGCGCTTTCGGCGAACGGCGCCCGGTTGGAATCTCAGGCCGCGCCGGCGCCGCTCGCCGCCGAGATTCTGAACCTGCTCGAAGGCGCAGATCTCACGCCGCACGCTGCGAGTGCGATCGCCGCGTCGCTCAACGTGCGTGCAAGCGACGCGGATGACGCTCTTCGCGCGCTCGTCGAGCGCGGGCAAGTGGTCGTACTAAAGCAGCCGTCGGAATATCTGTCGGCGAGCACTGCCGCGGCCGCTCTGGCGCGCGTGAACGCGTTCTTGCGGACCCGGCATGCGCACGTTCCATGGTCCGCGGGCGCGACGAGCGCCGAGATCGCAGACGATCTCGGATCGGCAGAACGACTGGTCGCGCGACTGCTCGCTCTCTGGCTCGCTGCGGGATCGCTTGCGCGCTCCGGAAAGTATTGGCATGCGCTCGATCATCAGCCATCGTTGACGCATGACCAGCGCAGCGCGATCGATGGGATGCTCCGTTCCGCGGATCCGAATCCACTCGTTCCAATCGCGTTCGACGCGTTTCGCGCCGCGACGGCGAAGTCGAAGGTCCCGGGACTGGCCGATGCGGTCGACGGTTTGTTCGCTCGCGACGACCTCGTCCGCATCGGCGACGACGTCTACCGCCGGTCGCAGCTAGAGGAAGCGCAGGCGATTCTCGTGCGGCTGCTGCGCTCGACAACCGGCGGGGCCACGCTTTCGCTCGTCCGTGATGCCTTCGGTACCTCACGGCGCTACGCGCTGCCGCTTCTGGAATATTTCGACGGACTCGGTATCACCATGCGCGACGGTGACCTGCGCCGTCTGCGCGGCCCCCAACCCACAGCCCAGACCTAAGAACCAATAAACTAGGCCGCACGGCCACCTTGACTTGGCGGGCGTTTTCCGGCATTGTATACCAAGTTAATAGACTTACTTGCCTTCCGGAGTTCTGATGAAAAACGTAGTGCGCATTTTGGCCCCGACGCTCGCGGCCGTGGCCCTCTTGGTATCCGCCGCTCAGACCAAAGCCGTCGCAGACGGCTCGGTGCAGCTCACGCTCGTCGCGTATTCCACGCCGCGCGAAGCATATCAAGACTTGATCAAAGCGTTTCAGGCGACGCCGGCCGGCCGCGATGTCACATTTGTGCAGTCGTACGGCGCGTCCGGCGAGCAGAGCCGTGCCGTCGCCGCCGGCCTTCCGGCGGATGTTGTCGCCTTCTCGCTCGAACCCGATATCAGCAAACTCGTGGCCGCCAACCTTGTCGCGCCGGACTGGAATGCGAACCGCACGCACGGCATGGTCACCGACTCCGTCGTCGTGTTCGTCGTCCGCAAAGGCAACCCGAAGAACATCCGCACATGGGCCGATCTCATCAAACCCGGCGTCGATGTGATCACGCCGAATCCGTTTACCTCCGGCGGCGCGCGCTGGAACATCATGGCGGCGTACGGCGCGATGCTCAAGCGCGGCGCGTCCCCGAACTACGCGATCTCCTACCTGAGCAAACTTTTCGACCACATCTCCGTGCAAGACAAGAGCGGGCGCGAGTCTCTGCAGACATTCGTCTCGGGCAAGGGCGACGCGATGCTCGCGTATGAAAACGAAGCGGTCCTCGCGCAGCGCAACGGCGCCGACGTGGACTACATCGTGCCCGATCAGACGATCTTGATCGAAAATCCGGTGGCGGTCGTCAAGACTTCGCAGCATCCGGACCAGGCTCGCGCGTTCGTTTCGTTCCTGCTCTCGCCGCAAGCACAGGCGATCTTCGCCGCGCACGGCTACCGCCCGGTCGAGCGGTCTGCGCAAGCGACCGCGCATTTCCCGCAGCCGCGCACACTGTTCGATATCGGGTTCTTAGGCGGTTGGGATGCAGTGCAGAGGCGCTTCTTCGACCCGCAGAACGGCCTCGTCGCGCAGATCGAGAGTTCGCTGGGTATCTCTGGTGGCCATTAGCGCCGTCTCGCCTGCCGTTCCGGCGAACGTGCGGCCGCGACTCCGAGCCGCGGGTCGGGAATCGCTTCTGCCGGCGGGCATCGTCACGACGTTCCTCAGCCTCGTCGTGCTGTTGCCGCTCGCCGCGATCGTGGCGCACGCATCTCCCGGCAAATCATTCTGGGCCGCGATCTTCCAACCGGCGGCACTCGCCAGCCTCGAGTTCAGTCTCGTCGCTTCGCTCGCCGTGGCGGCGGTCAACGCGGTCGCCGGCACGCTGATCGCCTGGGTCCTCGTCCGCGACGACTTCCGCGGGAAGTCGCTCGTCAACGCCGTGGTCGATCTGCCGTTCGCGCTGCCCACGATCGTGGCGGGACTCACGTTGATCTCGCTCTACGGTCCTAAGAGCCCGTTCGGGATCAACGTCGCATACGCGCGATCCGGCGTCATCCTCGCGCTTCTGTTCGTCACGCTGCCGTTCGTCGTGCGTTCGGTGCAGCCGGTGCTGACGGAATTGGATCGCGAAATGGAAGAGGCTGCCGCAGCGCTCGGTGCCGGCATCCTGCAGACGTATGCGCGCATCATCTTCCCGTCGATCCTGCCGGCGCTCATCTCGGGGACGGCGCTCGGCTTTGCCCGCGCCATCGGCGAGTTCGGATCGGTCGTGCTGATCTCGGGCAACATCCCGTTCAAGACGGAGTTGGCCGCGGTGCATATCTTCGGGCAGATCGAGAGCGGCGACATCGGCGGCGCAGCAGCGGTCTCAATCGTGTTGCTCGTTCTTTCCGCCGCGGTGCTGGTCGCGCTCGAAACGCTCGGCCGCCGGATCGTCCGCTTCGATGGCTAGGATCGCGCTGCGGCTCACGGCCTTCGGCTATTTGGCGGCGTTGCTCGCATTGCCGGTCGCGAGCATCTTCTATCGCGCATTTGAACACGGCGCGATCGGCTTTTGGCAAGCCGTCACCCAGCCCGATGCGCTTCATGCGCTGTGGCTCACGCTTCTCATCGCGGGGATCGCAGTGCCGCTCAACGCTATCTTCGGCGTCATCTGTGCGCACGTGCTCGTGCGGTCGCGATTGCGCTGGAAGCGCGTTCTGGGTCTTCTCGTCGACCTGCCGTTTGCCGTGTCGCCGGTGGTGGTCGGCCTCGCACTCGTGCTGCTGTACGGCAATCAGGGCTGGTTCGGCCCGTGGCTTGCGGCGCACGGCATCCGCGTGATCTTCGCGCTGCCGGGAATGGTTTTGGCCACGATGTTCGTCTCTCTGCCGTTCGTCGTGCGCGAAGTGGTCCCGGTCATGCGCGAAACCGGCGACGAACAGGAGCAGGCTGCCGCGACGCTCGGCGCTTCACCTTGGCAGACGTTCTGGAAAGTGACGCTGCCTTCGATCCGCTGGGGCGTGGCATACGGCGTCGTGCTGTCTGCGGCGCGAGCGTTCGGCGAATACGGCGCGGTCAGCGTCGTCGCCGGAAGGCTCGCCGGCATCACGCAAACGCTTCCGCTCTATGTGGACGACCGTTTCGAAAGCTTCGATCTCACGGGCGCGTACGCCGCGTCCGTCGTTCTGGCGCTCTTTGCGTTAGCAACGCTCTTCTC
>DATGJI010000054.1 GCA_035295225.1 Candidatus Eremiobacteraceae bacterium
CAAACCGTGGGTCGATGTCACCACCTATCCGTGGGGCGACGAAGAATTTTCCACCCGCTACGTGCGGCGGGCGAACTACCAAGAGCTCTACGGCATGAAAGAGACCGGTGAAGAAGTCGACGACCTCATCACCCTGCTCAATGTCAAGCCCAAAGCGCGCGTGCTCGATCTCTGCTCCGGCAACGGCCGCCACGCCATCGCGATGGCGCTGCGCGGTTGCAAGATGACCGGCATCGACATCGGACCCGGATCGATTTCCCTCGCGCGCGAGACGTCGCGCAATCTCGGCTTGAACGTCGACTACCGCCAGGTCGACGTGCTGAGCATTTCATTTGAAGACGCGTACGATGCGGCCTACCTCACCTGCGGCGGTTTGTCGGATTTCAGCCCGAACGATGCCAAAGACCTGATCGGGCGCGTCGAGCGGGCGTTGGTCCCGGGCGGCACGTTCGTCGTCGAATTCGCCGATGCGGCAGCGGTCAGTCCGAACGACGTGCGCAGCTGGCGTTTCGTGCAGGCAGAGACATCGCTGTTCGTCGAGGGCTCGCACTTGCAACTCGACGAGCGGCTCTACGACGCGGATTCCAAATCCGAGAGCCTGCGCTCCTACGTCGTGCCTGCCGATGGCCACATGCGGGAATTCGCGCGCTGCCGGCGCTTTTACGGCGAAGACGAAGTGCGCGCGATGCTCCAGGCAGCCGGTTTTGCCGATGTCACCATCGCCGACGGCAGCGGCCCCGGCATGAAGAAGGCGGTTGCGAAAAAGCGTTAACGCTAACGCAGGATCAGCGGATTGGGAAAGGCAGCGGCTTCGTAACGGAAGCCGTTTGTCGTATCGTAGCGGTAGAAATACACATCGGGCTCGCTCGGGTCGCCGCCCGTGCGGAAGCTCACGGGCCCGATGATCGTCTGGAACAGCCCGGTCGAAAGCTTCCTGATCAGGATGCGCTTGTCGGTGGTGCCGGCGTCTTGCGCCGCGCTGATCGCCACTTGGGCTGCCGCATAGCCGAAGAGCGATAAGGCGGTCAGCCGCCCGTGCTGCGACTCGTAGCGGCGCTGGAACACCGCGACGCTGGGCATGAGCTGGATGGGAGGCACGCAGGTGCTCACTTCAACCCCTTGCGCGAGGTCTTTGAGCGATTTCATCGCGGCATCGTCATAGAGGCCGCTGCTCGCGAGGATCGGTGCGCTGTTGCCGGCTGCATGCAGCGCGCGCAACACTTTGACGAGATCGTCCGAGCGGCCCGACACGTACACGAGGTCGGGCGCGTACGCCATGGCTTTGGTGATGGTCGCGCCAAGGGTCTTCATGTCGAGATCGATCGGAAAGTCTTGCGCTTTCATCTGATTGGCCGCTGAGACGTAGTTCATGAACCCGGTCGCCGTGTCGGCGCCGAAGTCGTCCTGCAGCCAGAGCACGGCCGTCTTTTTGGCCTTCAGCGTGCGCTCCGCGTAGCGCGCGTCGAGCTGGCCTTCGGCCGTGTCCGAGGTGCACAGCCGAAAGACGTTGTCGTAGCCCATCTGCGTCAGGCGCGCGATGGATGACATCGGGATGATGAGCGGCACGCCTTGTTCGTGGTAGACGTTCTCGGCCAGCAGCGTCTCTTGGCCGCCGAGATGGCCGATGACGAACGCGACGTTCGGATCGACCAGCGCGAACTGCGCTTGCTGCTGCGCGATGCCCGGGTCGCCTTGGTCGTCGAAGCTCGCGTAGGAGTAGACGTAATCGGTCAGCCCGCGTTGCGCGTTGTAGTCGTCGATCGCCGCCTTCACCCCGGCGGACAGATCCAAGCCGAGGTTCTTCTCCGGTCCGGACAACGGCGCCACGACCGCGATGCCGACGACCTTGGCGTACGGCGGAAAATCGGCGTTGGTGCGTTGCGGCGACGACAGCAGCGCCGCGGCGGCGAACAGCGCGGTGAGCAAGAGGGCTTGAACGCGGCGGACTAGCGGCATGATCTTCCTTTTTTTCACGGGCGGCTCTTAGAGTCTGCTGGCGGCATAGAACGATGCCGCCGTGGTCACGAAGAATGCTACCGAAAACAGCATGTTGGCATTGAAGATCGCGTGATTGAGCGCGAAAACGTCACGCTGCCGGGCGATCAGCACGAACTCGTACGCGAGCAGCAACGCGGCGAACAAGACGCCGAGATAGTACAGCGGGTGCACCGCAGCCACCAGGCCGACCAAGCCGAGCGCCACCACGACCAGTGCATGCAGCAGCTCGGGCAATCGGCGGCCGGCCGATTCCCCGAAGCGCGCCGGAATCGAGCGCACGTCTTCGCGCAGGTCGAAGTCGCGGTCCATCATCGCATACAGCACGTCGAATCCCGCGACCCAG